>NZ_JBITCT010000001.1:0-2633 GCF_044453465.1 Streptomyces sp. NPDC051677 | reverse complement strand
GGGTGCGTGCGACTGGTGCGGCGGATGCGACGGGCGCCGCGGGCGCGGTCGGGACGGCGGATGCGTTGGGCGCGGCGGGGACGACTGGCAGGGCGCGTGCGACTGGTGCGGCGGATGCGTTGGGCATCGCAGGCGCGGCGGGTGCGGCCGACACGGCGGGTGTGGGCGGCAGGGCGGGGACGGCAGGCGCGGGGTGCGGGCGTCTTGCGGCCGGGAGGGCCGCTTCCCGGTGGTGCTGTTCCGCGGGCTCGTCCTCGTCACCCGAGCCGTCGGCCGGTCCCGGCTTCGGGCGGGCGCCCCAGCCGAGGTCGTTACGGGGCCCGGCGGGGTCGGTGTGCGGCTCGCCCGGGGTGTCGTCGAACTCGTCCAGGATGTCGAGGAACTCGCCGAGGCTCGCGTGGTGCGGCTCGGCGGCGTCGAGACCCAGGCTGTCGCGGGGTTCGGCGGGATCGCGGGACGCGTCGGCCTGGCGGGGCAGGTCGGCCCAGACCAGCAGGCCGGGCCCGTGCTCCTGGGCGCCCCAGGCGTGGCAGAGGGCCTCGACGAGCAGCAGCCCCCGCCCGTGCTCCTCCTCGGGACGCTGCGGGGAGGGGTGGGGCTCGCCCGGCGCGCATCCCTCGTCCCGCACGGCTATGCGGACCAGGTCGTCGCCGTCGTGCAGCTCGCAGACGACGATGTCGCTCGCGGTGTGCACGATCGCGTTGGTGACCAGCTCGGATATGACCAGGGCGGCGGAGTCGCAGGTGTCCTCGCACACCGACCAGCCGGTCAGCCGGGCCCTCGCCAGGCGTCTGGCCTGGGCGGGAGAACCCGGATGGGCGGCCAGTTCGAATCGGAACCGGCGCTCGGCAGCAGCCTGGTCAGGGCCTGCTCCCGCGCTGGCACCGAGACCCTGGGGGTGGCCTGCGGCGGCGTCTGTTCCTAAGGGCGCGGACGGAATCACGCTTGCCACTATCGCCCCGCCGTGAACACTTGGCAAGTGTCACTCTGAAAAATGCAGAGTGCTGTGTGACGCGGTGGAGGGCCGTGGCACACTGCTCGCAACAGCACGTCGAACGGCGCCAATGGGGATCAACGGAGACTCGTACGCACCTGTACAGACCTTCGAGTGGGTCTTCGACTGGCGCCGTAGGGCTGTCGGGATTCTTTTCGTGACCGGCCGGGCCGGGGCCCGCGTGAGCCTCCGCGCGGGCCGGTCGGCTCTTCGTGGAGGTGGAGCGTGAGCGAACCGCGGTCCGCGCCGACGGTCGGACAGGTCGTCCTCGGCCGGCGCCTGCTGGACCTGCGGGAACGCGCCGGGCTCAAGCGCGAGGAAGCCGCCCGCATCCTGCGCGTCGCGCCCGCCACCGTCCGCCGTATGGAGATGGCCGAGGTCGGCCTCAAGATCCCGTACCTCCAACTGCTGTTGAAGGCCTACGGCGTCACCGACGAGGAAGCCGAGGGCTTCGTCCTCCTGGCCGAGGAGGCCAACAAGCCGGGCTGGTGGCAGCGGTTCCACGACGTCCTGCCGGGCTGGTTCTCGATGCACGTCAGCCTGGAGGGCGCCGCCTCCCTGATCCGCCAGTACGAACCCCACTTCGTCCCCGGCCTGCTCCAGACCGAGGACTACGCGCGTGGTGTCCTCATGTCCGGCGCCATCGGCCAGACCCGGCCGGAGGACATCGAGCGCCTCGTCGACCTGCGCATACAACGCCAGGATCTGCTCACCCGGCAGGACGCGCCCCGCCTGTGGGTGGTGATGGATGAGACCGCGTTGCGCCGCCTGGTCGGCGGCCCGGAGGTGATGCGCGCGCAGATCGACAAACTGCTCGAGACCGCGAAGCTGCCCAACGTCACGCTCCAGGTCGCCCCGTTCGCCAGCGGGCCGCACCCGGGCACGTACGGGCCCTTCGTGTTGTTCCGATTCGCCATGCCGGAGCTCCCGGACATGGTCTACAGCGAGTACCTGACCGGTGCCGTCTACCTCGACGCGCGCACCGAGGTGGCGACCCACCTCGAGGTCATGGACCGCATGGCGGCGCAGGCCGCTACAGCACATCGCACGAAGGAGATCCTCCGGGATCTCCGCAAGGAGTTGTGAATGGATCGCATCAAGACCCAGTCCAGGCCGCGCGTCCGCACTCAGCGGATCTACAACGGCATGCCCGCCCGGGAACTGGGCAGCGAGGGCTGGCACAAGCCGTGGAGCGGCGGCAACGGAGGCAACTGCCTGGAGGCGATGAAGCTCGCCGACGGCCGGATCGCCGTCCGGCAGTCCACCGACCCCGACGGACCGGCGCTGATCTACACCTCCGACGAGATGACGGCCTTCATCGAGGGCGCCAAGGCGGGGGAGGCGGACTTCCTGCTGTCCTGACCGACCCACCTGTTGCTTTTTCTGCGCTTGCTCTCCTTCGACCTCTTCCTTGTTCTGGCGCTTACTTGATCACTATGCGCGTCACATGCTTACGGAGCGCCTCATGACCGGGCGCTCGCCCTCGACCCGCGGGTGCCGGTGATGGCACGAGTCAACCGCGCCTTCATGCACAGCTCCACCCTCCCCGTTATCTTTTCCGCGGTCCTGCAAGAGGGCCGCTGGCCTCCGGGCCCGGCATGACTGTGTCCCCCTGTCGAAGGCATGACCTGGGGGGTGG